>NZ_JBWMAX010000050.1:0-679 GCF_056521385.1 Rhodoferax sp. RT5P35
CGGTCAGGGGGTCGGTGATGGACAGCAGGTGGTTGGCCTCGGCCAGCGCCTCGAGTTGCTGGGTGCGTTCGGCCACCATGCGGTCCAGGTTGGCGATATGGGCGCGCAAGCCGTTTTGCAGGGTGGAAAACCCCTCGGCCACCTGGTCGATTTCGTCGCTGCGGGCCCGCACGGGGCGGTCCAGCACCAGGGGTTGCACCAGGGTCTGGGGGGTCAGTTCGCTGGCAAAGCGGGCCAGGCGCTGCAGCGGGATTTGCAGTTCGCGGCGCAGCATGGAGGCGATCAGGGCGCATACCAGTACGGTGAACAGCCCGTATCCGGCCAGCACCGTCCAGGCGGTGCGGAACATCTCCTCGGTTTCGAAGGCCGGGTCGCCCCACAGCCGCAACTCCCCCAGCTCGGCGGTGCCCTGGGGGGCCGGAATGGGGATGCGGCGGCTGTCGGCTCCCTGGCGCAGCAGGGCATTGCCGGCTTCAAACTGCCGCCCGGTCCCGGCCAGCAACAGCACATAGCCCACCTGCGGGCGGTCGGCCAGCAGGTTCAACTGCTGTTGCACGGTGCGCGGCTCGATGTCCCACAGGCTCACCGCCAGCAAGGGCACACTGGTTCTGGCAATGTCGTCCACCGCTTGCTGAAAATCCACCCGGTGCTGGCGCACCATCAGCGCGCTTTGCACCCC
>NZ_JBWMAX010000050.1:689-1928 GCF_056521385.1 Rhodoferax sp. RT5P35
GACCATGCAGCACAGCGCCAAGCCCAGCGTGCTGCGGATCAGGTGCCCGGCCAGCGACCGGAAGGGGGGATTTGGCATGCGGCATTGTGCAATCAGCGCAAAAGCGCGGCAAATTCAAAGCTGTAACGGGTTGTCACTGGATTCAACACTTTGCTGTAACGGCGAAAGTCCACACTGTCGTAGCGCTGACCAAAGCGGGCCTCGAATTTCTCGGCCATGGCCGGGGTGAACAGCACAAACATCGGGCGTTCCAGTTGCAGGCCTTCGTCGGCGAAATCGCGCCCATGGTGGTAATCAAACAGCATCACCAGCGCCCAGGCACCGGCCATGAAATGCCCACCGGCCAGCGCGGCCAGACGGCCCGACTTGAGCGCCTGCATGGCCTCTGCCGAGGTGTTGATGCCGCTGAACCACATGCTCTTGCCGGGCTGGCCGCCGCGCTGCTCCAAGGTTTGCATGGCACCCAAGGCGATCAGGTCGTTGCCCGCCCACAGCAGCCGGGCGGCGGGATAGCGGTCAAACAGCCAGGAGCTTTGCTCGGCGGCTTTTTCGCGGCTCCAGCCCGCATAGACCATCTGGTCCAGCACCACATCGTCGGCCTCGGCCACGGCCCGCTGCAGGCCCTGGTTGCGCCGAACCGAACTGGCGGTGGAGCGGTCGCCACCGATGGCCAGCAGGTGCAGTTTGCCGTCGGCCGCGTGGGCTTGGGCCGCCCGCCCGGCACGGATCAGGGCCTGGGCCGTGAGGTAACCGGCATCCTCGGCCTGGGTTTCCAGCGAGCCTATCCACTGCTTGAATTGCTGGCGCGGTTTGCCCCATTGCTGCTCTTCGGCCGCCGTAAAACCGCTGAAGGCCATGAAACACCGGATGCCGGAGCCGTCGAACAGGCGCAGCAACTCGGCACCGGTGGCGCTGTCGTTGGTGAACACCACGTAGTCGGGCCGCTGCGCCTTGGGTCGGGCCACCAGGGCCCGCGCCAACGCCAGCACCTGCAATGGATCGCGCTGGGCGTACTGCACCTCCAGGTCCACGCCCAGGCTGCCAGCCGCCGCCGCCATGGCCTGCGCAGCCGCCACCCAGTACATCTCATCCGACTTGCCAGGGTTGATGAAAGCCACTGACACCGCGTGCGCCGACCCGGCCCACCACACCGCCCACACCAGCACCAGACACCGAACCCAGGAATAGCTGCGCACACGCGTCTCCCCACAAAGGAACAGCGCGCCCATGGACTATCCC
>NZ_JBWMAX010000051.1:0-1925 GCF_056521385.1 Rhodoferax sp. RT5P35
TTCTCGTTCAGCAGGGCCTTGAACTTGCCCTCGAAGCGCGGCAGGTCGTCGGCGGCCAGTTGCTGGAGCAGCGCACGGTACTCGCCCGCCGAGGCCACGGACACGTCAATCTCTTGCGTCTCCAGCTCGTATTTGGAATTGAAGGCCCGCATCACGGCAATGATTTTTTCCAACAGGCGGCTGGCTCGCGCGGCTTCGGCATCGATAGACTTTTGCAGCGCATCACGCAGTTCGCGTTCACGGGCATCGCAGGTTTCGATCGTCAGCGGCTGAGCGGCCATATGCTCGGCTTGCAAGGCCACTAGCTGGGCCGAAATGGTGGGTTCGATATCGCCCACCAAAGCTTCGGTCTGGCGGCGCAATTCTTGGGCGGTGCTGCTGCGGTCCTCGGTCTTGGCGCGCTTGTCGCGTTGCGCAGCCCATTTTTCTTCGGTATCGGCCAACTGACCTTCCAGCTCCGCCAGGCGCTGGGCCAGGCTTTGCAGCAGGTCAGAAGAAGACTGCAGGCGCTTCAACTCGTCTTGCAGCCGCGCCACCTCCAGCGCCAGGCTAGGCCAGTCCAGCTCGCTGAAGTCGCGAAACTCCACCAGCTTGTCTAGCACGCTGAAGCGCTCCTGCAACGCCTTTTGCGCCTGCTGCAGCTCGGCTATTTGCGCGCCGATGCGGCCCAGCGTGCCCTCCAAGACGCGGGACTTGCTTTGCAACGCAGCCAGCTTGGCAGTGTTGCTCCAGCCCAGCACGTAGCGGCTGCGGTCGTCGATACGGTGGCGGTCGTCCTTCTCGTGCCGCTCGCCGCCCTTGGTCTGGCCGGCCCGGGTGATGGCCTTGGGCTCGCGGCGAAACTGCTCCTGGCTGGTGCAGCAGACGACGTTGAAGCGCTGCCACACCGCTTGTTCGACCCAGGCATACAACGGCGAATCGGGCTTGATGGTGATCTTGCGCGGCAGGGCATCGGCGTGCAGTGCAGGCGGATCGGCGGGTTTGGCAGGCCGCACGCTAAAGTAAACCAGCCGGCCTTGCAGGTGGGTCTGGTCCACCCATTCGGCGACGCGGGCGTACTGCGCCTCGGGCACCAGCAGCGACAGGCCAAAGTTGTGCATCAGCCGCTCGATGGCACCCTCCCAGTCGCGCTCGCTGTCGCGCACCTCGATCAGTTCGCCAGCGAAAGGCATGCTCTCTTCGGCATAGCCCAGGGCCTGGCACAGCGCGGCGCGGATAGCGATTTGCTGGGTGTCGATATTGCTGCGGCGGCTCTTCAAGCTGAAGATGTCGGCGCTGAGGGCTTGGTGCTCCTGCTTGCCCAGGCTGAACGTGGCACTGTGCTCGATCCACTCGTTTTGCAAACCGGTGCTGCGGTCTTTTTCCGCCTCTTGCAGTTGCACACAGCTTTGTTGCTGGGCCAGCAGGTCTTCGGCACTGGCGACCTGCAGCAGGCCGAGTTGTTTGCGCAACGCGTCAAAGCGGGCGGCATTGGCTTGGCGGCGCTTGATTTCCAGCTGCTTGCGGGCGATATCGTCGCCCATCTGCGCAATGCGGTTGCCGCCGCTTTCGGCAATGGCCTGGCGCAACGCGCGTTCCTGGATCTGCTGCTCGGCCCTGGAAGTCTCCAGCTTTTCGACCTTGGCGTTTTCGCTGGCAAATGTTTCCGCCAGGGTTTGCAAACGCGTGTCGAGCAGGCCCAACTTGGCGGCGGCAAAGTGCGGTCGCAGCGCATCGCGGCAGGCGCGCAGGCTGTCACTGCTGGCCAGCGATTCCGAGTGCCTATCGCAATCGGCCACCAACGGAGTCAACAACGCTACCTGCTCCTTGGCTTTGAGCACGGCGGCGTGGGCCCGGCTGAGGTCGTCAAAGTGGGCAATCAGGCCCTGGATGCGGGGTGCCACGTCAAAGGGCTCCAGCATGTGGTGGCGCACAAAGTCGGTCAG
>NZ_JBWMAX010000052.1:0-1922 GCF_056521385.1 Rhodoferax sp. RT5P35
GTCGGTGCTCTGCGACGAAACCGAACCATTCGAACGGCCACTGTATTGGCGCATGAACCACCGTAGCCAGTGCGCGATGCGTTTGGGGAACTGGAAGTATCTCCGCGTGGAAGACAACGAATACCTGTTCGACCTGGCCAAGGACGAGCGTGAACGCGCGAACCGCGCCAAGGCCGAACCCGGACGCCTGGCGGAGATGCGGGCAGATTGGTTGCAGTGGAGTCAACAGATGCCGGCAATCCCTGCCGATGCGTTCGTTGGCATTACGTACACCGACAAGGACATGCCGGATGCGTGAGATTGCCGCCAGACGCTTCGCCGGGCCGGACCTCTTCGTCTGAGCGCGCGCCGTCGCGAGATATTCCATGACTTCGTTGGGCGATGCGGGCTTAGCTACACAATCTGTGCCAGGCCGGGACCTCCCGGAGTCGATTGAATGGTTGAAACCACTGCGTTGTGTGATCGCCGTCGCGGAACATGGCAGCACCATGCAAGCAGCCGAGGCGGTCCACCTTTCTCAATCGGCTGTCGCAAGGGCAATTGCAAGCTTGGAACAGCTAATCGGGTTTCCTCTGTTTGATCGGACCGCGCGAGGTATGCTGTCTACGCCGCCGGGTCGGCGTGTGGCCGCACGCGGCAAGCAGATGTTCTGGCATCTTTCGGTTGGTGCCAGTGAGGCATTGCAAGTGTCGGACAAGGTGCAGAGAGATGCGGTGGTGTCCCAACGCTTCGCCAGCATGGCGTCGCCTTCCTCGCTCAAGGCGCTGCTGATGCTCGCGGTTCAGGAGAGTGGTGGTAGAACTGCAAGTGCACTGGGTGTACAGCAACCCGCAGTTCACCGTTCGTTGACCGCGCTCGAACATGCCTGCGGTGCCGTTCTCTTTCGCAGATTGTCCAGCGGTACACGGTTGACGGAAAGTGGTCATGCGCTGTTGGCACGGGTCAAGCTTGCCATGGCGGAATTGCGCGCAATGGAGGCTGAAATTGCCGCATCCAAGGGGCAACTGCGCGGCCGCATCGTGGTCGGTGCATTGCCCTTGTCCGTCCACGTCGTCCTTCCCGCAGCTGTTTCATCGACCATCAAAAACCATAGTGGCATCTGTCTGACCGTGGTGGATGGCACCTACGAAAGTCTAATGGAACAACTGAGGGTGGGAGATGTTGACATCGTCATCGGAGCCCTGCGTGCCCAGCCACCGCCAGGCGTCTCGCAACATGTTCTCTTCATTGATGACCTGGCCGTCGTTGCGCGACCCGACCACCCCTGTTTCCAACATGGAGTCCCAACACTGAAAGCGCTCCAGCACTGGCCTTGGGTGGTGCCTCTTCCCGGTACACCAGCACGTGCCGCGCTGGATCGCGTCTTTGCGCAAGACGGGCTCGCGCCGCCCTCGGACCGCATTCGTGCAACCAGCGCGCAGTTCACGCGCGCCATGGTCGCGAATACGGACCATCTGGCTCTGGCATCGCATGGTCAAGCGCTTGAGGACGAGATGGCCGCGCTGCTGCGTATCGTGCCGGTCCCCGGCCTTGACGCATCGCGCGAAATTGGCATTGCATTACGTCACGACGATGAAGTTTCGCCGGATCTACAGGTGTTGATTGAATCGTTGCACCAGGAGTCGAATCGCATCACCAATAAGGCGAACGCATAGCTCGTTGCGTGATCGCATTGGCGTTGCCGAGACCGTGCTGCGATCCTTGTAACTACTTAAAATGAGGAGACAAAATGTTCGAGAACTTGAAGAAATCTTTGCCGGCCGTCGCCATTGTGTGGCTCACCGGATCACCGGCGTTCGCACAGACGTCTTCACTGCAGATCTACGGCACGCTAGATGCAGGTATCGAAGTCAACGATACAGGCGCGCCAGGCAGTGTCACAAGGGACAGGTTGAATAACGGAAACATGCATGCATCCCGTC
>NZ_JBWMAX010000053.1:0-1902 GCF_056521385.1 Rhodoferax sp. RT5P35
ATCCACCTGCGCCTGGGCGCGGCGGTCCATCCAGATCAGGCAGGGGTAGAGGGCTTTGCCATCTGCATCCACCGGGATGCCCGAGCCGCCGTACAGGCTGCTGATGCATATGCTTTTGATAGCAGTCTGTGCCCTATCTACTTGGGCTAGCACCCCTTTTATGCATACAACCACTGCATCCATCCACACGCTGGGCCACTGCTGCGCCCACAGCGGCGCCGGGGTTTCGACCTGGTAGCCCTGGCTGTGCGTGGCGACGATGCGGCCATCGGCGCGCACCAGCGCGGCCTTGGTGCTTTGGGTGCCTACATCGACACCGATGACGAACTGCTCTGGGTGCGCCATGCTCACACCTTGCCGGGTTGCAGCAGCACTTTGATCGAGTCCAGCGAGTTGGCCAGCGCAAACGCGGCCTCCCAGTCGCTGAGCGCAAAGCTGTGGGTGACGATGCCGCGCGAGGTGAGCAGGCCGCGCGCCATCAGGTCGATGGCCACGGGGTAGCAGTACGGGCCCAGGTGGGCACCGCGCACATCCAGCTCCTTGCGGTCGCCGATGATGGACCAGTCGGCGCTGGTCTCTTTGCCAAACACGCTGAACTCCACAAACCGGCCCAGCTTGCGGATCACATCCAGCCCCTGGGTCACGCCTGCGGGCGCGCCGGTGGTTTCGATGTACACGTCGCAGCCGTAGCCTTCGGTGAGGCTGTGGATGATTTCCTTGGCGTTCTGGGTGGCGGGGTTGATCACCACGTCGGCCCCAAAGGCCAGCGCCAGCGCCAGCCGCTCGGGCACCAGGTCGATCACCACCAGCTTCTTGGGGGTTTTGAGCTTGGCCACCTGCACCATGCCCAGGCCCAGCGGCCCGGCACCGGCAATCACCACCACGTCGTCGAGCTGGATGTCGCCGCGGTTCACGGTGTGGATGGCGCAGGCCATGGGCTCGATCATGGCCGCGTCATTCAGCGAAATGCCGTCGGGAATCTTGTGCACCCGCGCCGTGGCGGGCAGGCGCATGAAGTCGGCCATGCCGCCGTCGGCCACGATGCGCTGAAAGCCAAAGATGTTGTGCACTTCGCACATGTGGTACTTGCCCGAGGTGCAGTAGCGGCACTTGCCGCAGGGCACGATCTGCTCGGCAATCACGCGGTCGCCGATGGACACGCCAAAGTGGGCTTCGGCGCCCGGCCCGGCTTCCACCACATAGCCAAAGAATTCATGCCCGGCCACCACCGGCGGCTTGACCCACGAGGGCTGGCCGTTGCCGCCCCAGAACATGGCCGCGCCCGAATGGCATTTGCAGTCGCTGGCGCAGATGCCGCAGGCTGCAATCTGGATCACCAGTTCGTGCGGGCCTGCGGTGGGGGTGGGGATGGACTCCAGCCGGTAGTCCTTGGGGCCGTGGCAGACCACGGCTTGCATGGCGGCGGGGGGGTGGATGGGGAAGCGCTTGTCATGGAGGAGCCTCTGGGTAGATAGAGTTGCACAATCGATGGTGCAATCTTAGGCACTGTCAAAATTTGTGCACCCGGCATTTACCCTAAGAGCGGATAAATAGTTTCTGGCCGGGTTGAGGAGTGGTTGAGCGAAACAGGCGGTTATGCTTGAACCCGAACCAACCCTGCGTCTCTGCACCGCCCCATGGCCACCCGCAAATCCACCATCTACGACCTGGCCAAGCTGGCCGATGTGTCGGCCTCCACCGTCAGCGCCATCCTCAATGGCACCTGGAAAGAGCGCCGCATCGCCGCCAAAACCGTAGAGAAAGTGCAGCAACTGGCGGCCGAGCAGCAGTACACCCTGAACCGCCAGGCCAGCGGCCTGCGCACCAGCAAATCCGGCCTGATCGGCATGCTGATTCCGCTGCATGACAACCGCTTTTTCAGCAGCATGGCGCAAACGTTTG
>NZ_JBWMAX010000054.1:0-1871 GCF_056521385.1 Rhodoferax sp. RT5P35
TGGAGGCCTTTGTGGGCGTGCCGCTGTTTCGCCGCACCCGCTATGGCGTGGCGCTCACCCCCCAGGGGGCCGAGTACGCGCAGCAGGTGGCCGTGCGTCTCAGCGGCCTGGAGCAGGACACGCTGGATGCCATGTCGCACCAGGGCAGCGGCGGCACGCTGCACCTGGCCTCGGTGCCCACCTTTGCCACCCGCTGGCTGATCCCGCGTCTGCCCGCCTGGACCGCCCTGCACCCCGACACCACGGTGCACCTCGAAACCCGCACCCGCCCCTTCCTATTTGCCGACACGCCGTTTGATGCCGCCCTGTACAGCAGCACGGCCGAGCAGGTGGCCCAGTGGGCAGGCACTCGCGCGGTGCGCCTGCTGGGCGAGGACATGGTGCCGGTGTGCAGCCCGGCACTTTTGAAAGGCGCAACCGCCTTCACCGCAGAAGCCATCGCCGAACTCCCCCTGCTGCAGCAAAGCACCCGCCCCGACGGCTGGCGCGAATGGTTCGATGCCATGGGCGTGCCCGCCCCCCTGGCCCGGCGCGGCCCGCGCTACGAGCTGTTCTCCATGACCGCTGCCGCCGCCACCTGCGGCCTGGGCCTGGGCCTGGTGCCGCGCCTGCTGGTCGAAGCCGAACTGGCACGCGGCGAGCTGGTGCTGGCCTGCGCGCAGCCGCTGCCGACTGGCGGGGCGCATGACCGGGCCTATTACTGTGTGCTGCCGGAGCGTACGGAGAACCGGGTGTTGGTGGAGGCGTTTGTGGGGTGGATGCAGCAGGCGGTGGGCTAGTCCGCCAACGCAAACGCGGCGGCCATGCGCTCTTGCTCGCGGGCCGCAATACCCAGCTGCGCCGCCACCTTGGGCCACTGCCGCACCACCGCCTGGCTGCGGGCGATGGTGGCCTGGGCCGTTTTCGCATCCACACGAAAGTACGGGGCCACGGAACGGACCAGGTCGAGGTCCAGCGCGTTGTCGGCTTCGCTGATGTTGAGCTTCAGGCCGTGGGATGCGGGCACGGGGTTCATGTCGTACGCTTCGGACAAGCGCCAACCCTTGACGGGCACCAGGATGAAGCCGTGGTTGCGCAGATGGTCGTCGCTGTTGGACACCAGCACATTGAACACGCTGCGCGACCACAACTCTTGCAGATCGGTATCGGTGTGCGCGCCATGGTCGATCAGCACGCGGGCCAGTTCCAGATAGCCCACGCCAGTCGATGCATCCTCGCCGTCCTGGTGGCCGGTGAGCGTCATCGCGGACGCAAAGTGCAGCCGCCGACCGGCGAGCGTGCGGTCGAAGCGCTGCACCAAAAACGTATGGTGCGGGTTGGCGAAGCGGCGCGCCAGGCTGTCGGGCACGCGCAGCCCACAGCCGCGCGCCAGGGTGTGCACCACCATCTCCCAGGCACCTACGTCGTGCCCGTCGCGCACACTGGGAAATTTGGCGATCCACAGGTGCCCGTCCGGATCGACCACACTGGCTTTGGGCCGTGCACCGCCAAGCGAACCACCGGGCGCAATCAACATGCGCAGCCAGTCGTCGCCTGCGGCGGCGGTGTTGTCTTCGTCGCGCTCTAGCGCCAGGCTGGCGGCCTCCAACTCGCGCAATTGGATGAACGGAGGTGCTGCCACACCGTGCCGGTTATCCAGAAAGTCCCCTGCGTCGCCAGGCCGAAACCGCAGCGCGCCCACGCGGAAGGCATCGTGCACCCCCAGAAGGTAGTCGGATGCGTGCAGCCGCACCGCCTTGCCCACCCGCCCTGCCCGCTGCTCGCGCTCCAGGCGGCGGCGCATCAGCAGGCGGCCCCAGCGGTCGGGGCTGGCATCGGCAAAAACGCCGAAGGTTTCATGGCCCTGGGGTGGATGCTGCCGGCCCGGGAAC
>NZ_JBWMAX010000055.1:0-1868 GCF_056521385.1 Rhodoferax sp. RT5P35
CGCCGGGCGCAACTCCCGGCCGGGGATGCTGGCAGGCACCCAGAAAACGTCAACGTCAACCCTCCAATAGGGGTCGGAGCCTCATGGCACTAGGATAAGAAGAATTGCCCTGCAAGCAAGGGGTGGGCAGAGCCGCTGACAGTGATAGTCTGGAGTTGCAAAACGAACCAGAAATCAAAAGGACTCAGCCCAGTTGCAGGATACCAAATCGAAGAACTATGCAGCCGCCCAAAGGCTGCGCCAACAGTTTGGCCACGCCCACACGGGGCGACTGGGCCAAGCACTCAGCATCCAAGACATCTGTGCGATAGCCGACCGCCAGCCCGGCGCAGTACGCCAGCGCTTGTACCCACCACTGACCACACTGGGTCTGTTCATCGGTCAAGTTCTCAGCCCCGACCCCGTCTGCCAAACGGCTACCGCCAGTCACCTGGCCCAGCAGGTAAGCCAAGGCCATCGGCCATGCTCTGCCAACAACGCCAGCTACTGCCAAGCCAGAAAGCGCCTACCCAAGGCCCTAGTCAGTGATCTGGGCACTCTGCTGGGGCAGCGCCTGGAGTCTTTAGCGCCCAAAGCCTGGCGCTGGCAGGGGCGCTGCGTCAAACTCTTTGACGGCACCAGCGTATCCATGCCCGACACCATGAGCAACCAAGCCGCGTACCCGCAAAGCCGCAGCCAAGCGGTGGGAGTGGGCTTCCCCATGGTGCGCATCGGAGCCCTGATCGGCTTGGCCAGCGGGGCCGTACTGGCCTACGACTTGACCGCTCTGCGCGGCAAAGGCACGGGGGAGCAAACCGTGCTGTACGGTTTGCTGGGGCACATCCAACCCGGTGATATTGTTCTGGCCGATGCATTGCTGGCGACTTGGTGGCTCATCCAGGCTATCCAGAGCCGGGGTGGCGATGTCGTCATGGCCCAGCACGGCAGGCGTAGTAGCGACTTTGCGCAGGGCCAGATACTGGGCCGAGGTGACCATATCGTCCAGTGGCGGCGCCCGCCAAGACCTGAATGGATGGGCCACAGCGAGTACGCCGCACTACCGAAGACGCTGCGCATACGCGAGATTGAGGTGCAAGGACGGGTGGTGGTGAGCACCTTGTGCGATGCACGCTGCACCAGTGCGCAGGCACTGGACCAGCTATACGGTATGCGCTGGAGTATCGAGGTGGACTTTCGCTCGCTCAAAGCCACCATGGCGATGGATGTACTGCGCTGCAAATCCAGCGAAATGGTGGACAAAGAGATCGCTGCCTACATGCTGGCCTTCAACCTGGTGCGCTGGACCATGGGTGCCAGTGCAGTGCTGGCCGACGTGCTACCACGGGCGCTTAGTTTTGCCAGTGCGAAGCGCCTATTGAATGGGTTTGCGCAACAGCTCATAGGCAGCTCTGCTAAGGCAATTGCGGGGCTGTGCAATATCTTGTTGCGCAGCATAGCGACGCTCAAGCTGGTGCAGCAACCGGGACGGATTGAGCCCAGGGCTAAGAAGCGAAGACTCAAACCGTTGCCGCTGCTGAACGTGCCTCGCACAGCAGCCAGAGCGGCGATTCGCATGCGGCGGGGCTTATCCTAGTGCCATGAGGCTCCGACCCCTATTGGCGGATTGGCGTTGACGTTTTCTGTGTGGCTGCCTGCATCGTCGGCCGCGTGATGTGCCCGGCGGCGCAGTCACTTGTTCTTTTGCGCAATGGCGTGCTCTGCACGCGGGGTTCACTCACTTTGCGAAGCAAAGTTAGGTGAACACCAAAAGTAACCCAAAGAAAGGCGCCCCAACTGTCTGCGCCCTCCGCTGGCGCTACGGGAACCTGCGGTGCTCGCTTTGGGCGGGGTTTGGCTAAACTCGCTGGCGCTCAAACAACGCCAGCCCT
>NZ_JBWMAX010000056.1:0-1837 GCF_056521385.1 Rhodoferax sp. RT5P35
CCCAGGCCGGAGCCTTGGCTGGCGCTGTACCCCGACATCCAGCTGGAGATCAGCAGCGACAACCGCTTTACCGACATCGTGGCCGAGCGCTTCGACATCGGGGTGCGCCTGGGCAGCGACGTGGCCAAGGACATGATTGCGGTGCGCATTGCGCCCGATATGCAGACCGTGGTGGTGGGCACGCCCGGCTACTTCAGCCGCCACGCGCCGCCGCGCACGCCCCAGGACCTCGGCCAGCACGACTGCATCGGCAGACGTTTGCCAACCCACAGCGGCCTCATGGCCTGGGAGTTCAAGAAGCAGGGCAAAAGCAGCAGCAATGTCAGCGTCAGCGTCTCCGGGCGGCTGGCCTTCAACACCAGCGAGCTGATCGTGGCAGCAGCAGTGGCAGGACACGGCCTGGCCTGGGTTCCCCGGGATCTGGTCGATGCCCACCTGGCCGCAGGCCGCCTGGTATCGGTACTGGACGATTGGTCGGCCACCTTCCCCGGCTACCACCTGTACTACGCCAGCCGCCGATCTTCACCTGCGCTGGCGCTGGTGGTGGAGGCGCTAAGGTACGTGCCGTCGCCTGGCTAAATTGCATAGCACCTTGCGCCCGTCCCATAAGCGCCAAGGGCGACTTTGGCGTTAAATCGCAGCTACTGCACATCCTCACCACGAGCTGGCACTTCACGCGCGGCGGGGCCGTCGTAGGTCCACAGGTACTCACGCGGAATCGGCCCCTTGTTGCGCCCGCCTTGCCCGGTCTGCTCCCAGGCATGCGCCAGGATGCCGACCGAACGCGACAGGCAAAACAGGCCGCGGGCCAAGGGTGCCGGAAATCCGAGTTCGGCGTAAATGACGGCGGTTGCACCGTCGATGTTCATCGGAATGCGCCGCCCTCCTTTGCGCGCGGCAAGTTCTTCTTCCACCGCCCGACCAATGGTGGCGAAGCGGCCGTTCACGGTGCCCTCACGCGCTGCGGCATCGACCAACGCGAGCAGCGGCGCGGCGCGGGGGTCCACCGGGTGAAAGCGGTGCCCGAACCCGGCCACGAACTTGCCGTGCCTGGCGATGGCTTCGTCCAATCCGGCGCGCACGGCATCCTGTAGCGAAGCGCCAGCGTCCTGGTGCGCGGCAATGGCTTGGTACATGTCCACCGCTTGTTCCCCAGCACCACCGTGCACGTCGCCCAGCACGTTGACGGCCGAGGCCATCGCATTGTTCAAGCCGACACCGCAGGTGGCGGCCATGCGTGCAATCGCAATACTGGGCGCTTGCGGGCCGTGGTCTACCGCCGACATCAGCACGGCACCCAGCACGCGACCCTGCCCTTCGCTCGGCAGCTCGCCCCGGGTCATCAGCCAGACCATTTGCGCAAAGCTCACGCGCCCGATCAGGTCTTCGATGGCATACCCGCTGTAGCGGATCATGCCGGGCCGCATTTCAATGATGGAGGTGCGCCACCAGTCGCCCACGCGGGGGTCTGCGTTGCTCATACTACTTTCTCCTCTACCAGGGTGGCAATTTCAGTTTCCGAATAGCCCAGCTCCGCCAGGATGGCGGCGGTGTGCTCGCCCAGTTGCGGTGGCGGCGTGTCTACCGTGGGAGCCTCGCCGTTGAGCTTGAAGCCGGTACGTACGAGGCGGATGTCGCGACCGACCCCTGGCACATCCTTGAACGTACCGATCATGCCGCGCTCGGCGATCTGCGGGTGGTCCAGCGCCTGCGGCACCGTGTAGACCGGGCCTGCCGGAATGCCCGCTGCGTTGAACAAATGCCACCAATCTTGGGCCGATTTGCTGGCCAAAGAAGTCTCCATCAGGGCCTTCAGCTCTGGCCGGTATTGCAACCG
>NZ_JBWMAX010000057.1:0-1833 GCF_056521385.1 Rhodoferax sp. RT5P35
AAGCCAGCCTTAAATTCCGCCTGCTGGCACTGCTGCTGCCCACCCTGGCCGTGGCCACCGCCACCAGCCTGTGGCTGACCCGCGTGGATGCCGTGGCCTCGGCCAATGCGGTCTACGACCGCTCCCTGCTCGGGGCCATCAAGGCGCTGGACCTGCACGTATCCACCGCCTCGGGCGGGCTGGCGGTGGAGCTGCCGTACCGGCTGTTCGAGTTTTTCCAGCTCACCGCCACCGGCAATGTGTACTTTCGTGTGGCCACCGACGATGGCCGGGTGGAGATCGGCCACACCGACCTGCCCGCGCCGCCCCAGCCGCTGCGCATTGGCGTACCGCAGTTTTTTGATGCCAGCTACTTTGGCGAGACCGTGCGCGTGGGCGCGTACCAGCGCACGCTGGAGCCGCTGCAACCGGCGGCAGGGCAGACCTTGCTGGTGATCCAGGTGGCCGAAAGCACCACCTCGCGCGAGCAGTTCACCCACCGCTTTGTGCGCCACGCCGTGCTGCGCGATGCCGCGTTCTTGCTGGCGGTGGGCGCGCTGGTGGTGCTGGGCCTGTACCTGGCCCTGCGCCCCATGGCCCGGGTGGCGCGGCACACCCAGGCCCGCGCCCCCGATGACCTGCGCCCCCTGCCCACGGCTGATTTGCCGCGCGACCTGCTGCCGCTGGTGGATGCGGTAAACCAGCAAATCGCCCGCACCGAAGCCCTGGTGGAGCAGCGCAGGGGCTTTATCGACGATGCCTCGCACCAGCTGCGCACGCCGCTGGCGGTGCTGCGCGCCCAGCTCGACTATCTGCTGCGCGAACCCGACCCGGCACAGCGCCAACTGGCGTTGCAAGCCCTGTCCGACGCGCTGGACCACGCCGTGCGCGCCACCAACCAGCTGCTGGCCCTGGCCCGCAGCGATGCCGCCCAGCCGCACTGGGAGCCGTTCGACCTGGCCGAGCTGGCCCGCGCGGTGGCGCTGGAGTTGCTGCCGCTGGCCCGCACGCGCGGCATCGACCTGGGCGTGGATGTGCCCGGCACGCCGCTACCCGCCCAGGGCGACCGCGCTCTGCTGCACCAAGCGCTGCTGAACATTGCCCACAACGCCTTGCAGCATGGCCGCGCCCACGGCGTGGTGACGCTGGAGGCACAGGCCGAGGCTGGGAGCTACCAGTTGCGCGTGCGCGACGACGGCCCCGGCATCGACCCCGCCATCGCCCCCCGGCTGGGCCAGCGCTTTGCCAAAAGCCGGGGCAGCCGGGGTTCGGGTTTGGGCCTGGCGATTGCGCGCTCGGTGCTGGAGCGGCATGGCGGACAACTGCGGCTGGAGACTGGCACGCCCGGTGTCTGCGCCATTCTGGAGTGGCCCACGCGATGAAGCGCCGCTGGCTCCTCCTGGCGACCCTGCTGGCAACCGCAGCCCACGCCGGGCTGCCCGAAGGCGCGCGCTGCATCGCCCCGGCCAAGGGCGGCGGCGGTTTTGATCTGACCTGCCAATTGCTGCGCGACATGCTGCAGGCCGCAGGCCAGACCCGCACGCCCATCGCCATCGACTACCAGCCCGGCTGCATAGGCGCGATGGCCTTGCACAGCACCGTGGCCCTGCGGCCAGCCGAGGCGCAGACAGTGGTGGCGTTCTCCAGCGGCACTTGGCTCAACCTGGTGCAGGGCCGGTTTGGCCGGTACAGCGCGGCCGACGTGCGCTGGCTGGCCGCGCTGGGCACCGACTACGGCGTGGTGGTGGTGCGCCAGGATGCACCGTGGCGCAGCCTGGCGCAATTGCTGGAGGCGCTGCGCAAAGACCCGAACCGGCTGATTTTTGGCGCAGGCGGCTCCATCGGCAGCCAAGA
>NZ_JBWMAX010000058.1:0-1812 GCF_056521385.1 Rhodoferax sp. RT5P35
ATTGAAATCGACGGGCCGACCACCGGCACCGTGGTCCAGGGCAACCGGATCGGGACCGACCTGGCGGGCACCGCCAACTGGGGCGGGCGGCAAAACGGCATCCTGATAGAGAACTCGTTTGGCGGTGCCGCCCCTTCGTCCAACCTGGTGGCCGACAACATCGTGGCGTTTAGCGGCCAGGGCCACGCGTTCACCAGCGGCATTTCGAGTCTGGCTACGGCCGGCAGCGGAAACACACTGCTGCGCAACCTGGTGTACTCCAGCGTGGGGCTGGGCATCGACATGGGTACCACCGGCGTGACGGTGAATGACACCGGCGATGCCGACACCGGTCCCAACAACCTGCAGAACTTCCCCGTCCTGACGCTGGCCCGCACCGACGGCAGCAGCCAGTTGCAACTGGCCGGCACGCTCAACAGCACGGCCAGCAGCTACTACCGGCTGGAGTTCTTCGCCTCGGCCACGGCCGACGGCAGCGGCAATGGCGAGGGACAGATCTATCTGGGCTTCGTCAATGTCGCGAGCGACGGGTCGGGCAACGCCAGCTTCTCGACCACGCTGGGGGTCAGCGTGCCGGTGGGATACAGCATCGCGGCTACGGCGACCCGCAGCAATGCGGCCTTCAATACCTTCACCGACACGTCGGAGTTCTCCGCCGTGCGCGTGGCCACGGGGTCGGTGGTGCACACGGTGCCGGGTGCACAGAGCATCGTGGAGGACGTGGGCACCGCCATCGGCGGCATCTCGGTGTCCGCGCCGTTCGCTCCGGCCCTCAGCACCGTGCTGGCCGTGTCCAATGGCACGCTGCAGGTCAGCCTCACCGGTGGTGCCAGCGTCAGCGCCGGCACAAATGGCAGCGCCACGCTGACGCTGACGGGCACGGTGGCCCAGGTCAACGCAGCGCTGGCCACGCTGCAGTACACCGGCACGGCCAATTACAACGGTAGCGACACCTTGTCGGTGGCCACCAGCGACGGTACCGGTGGTAGCGATGCCGACAACGTGGCGATTACCGTCACCGCCGTCGACGACGCGCCTGCGATCACCAGCAACGGCGGCGGTGCAACAGCCAACATCTCACTGGCAGAAAACACCACGGCCGTGACCACGGTCACGGCCAGCGACGTGGACGGGCCGACGCTGACCTACTCCATCAGCGGCGGTGCCGACGCGGTGCTGTTTCAGATCAACGGCAGCACTGGCGCTTTAAGCTTCGTGTCCGCGCCAAACTTCGAGAGCCCGACGGATACGGGCGGTAACAACGTCTACGACGTGACGGTGCGGGTCAGCGACGGTAGCCTGGCCGACACGCAGGCCATTGCCGTGACCATCACGGACGTGAACGACGCCCCGCCGGTGATCACCAGCAACGGCGGCGCTGCCACGGCCAGCATCTCCATCGCCGAGAACAGCACGGCGGTCAGCACAGTGACCGCCACCGATGCCGATGGTCCGCTGTTGGCCTTCAGCATCGTCGGCGGCGCGGACGCGGCGCTGTTCCAGATCAACGCGGGAACAGGTGTCCTGAGCTTCGTGTGCGCGCGGGACTTCGAGACCCCGACGGACGCGGGCGGGAACAATGTCTACGACGTGACGGTGCAAGCCAGCGACGGCAGCCTGGCCGACACCCAGGCCATCGCGGTGACGGTGACCAACACCAACGACAACGCGCCCGCCATCACCAGCAACGGCGGCGGTGCCTCGGCCTCGCTGAACGTGGCCGAGAACGGCACGGCCGTGACCACGTTGACCGCCACCGATGCCGATGGTTCGGCCCTGACCTATACGATCAGCGGCGGTGCCGATGCCGCA
>NZ_JBWMAX010000059.1:0-1811 GCF_056521385.1 Rhodoferax sp. RT5P35
TGCCGCTACCTCAACGTCAATGGCCGCGCCCTCACGGCCTGCACGCCCGAGCAGGCGCAGGGCCGCCACTTTCTGGAGTTTGTGCACCCCGAGGACCGCAGCCGCGTCGAACACGCCTGGACCCACCACCGCCACAGCCACCAGGTGCAGTGGCTGGAGTTTCGCCTGGACACCAGCAACCTGTGGTGCGCCGCCTACTGGATCCACCTGCGCCATGCCGACAGCAGCCCGGCCGGTGCCATCATGGTGCTGACCGATTCCACCGCGCGCCGCGCGCAGGACGAGCGCCTGTGGACCCTGGCCCACCACGACACCCTCACCAGCCTGCCCAACCGCAACCTGTTCTGGGACCGCTGCGCGCAGGCCATGAGCCTGGCCAAGCGCCACGACAGCGGCGTCGCCATGCTCTGGCTGGACCTGGACGGTTTCAAATCGGTGAACGACCGCCTGGGCCACGCGGCGGGCGATGCCTTGTTGCAACAGGTGGCGCAGCGCCTGAAGGGCCGTATCCGCGACAGCGACACCGTCGCCCGCATGGGCGGCGACGAGTTCGCCGTGGTCATGCCCGAGATCACCAGTCCTGAGGCCGCCGTACGCATCGCCCAGGCGCTGGTCGCCAGCCTGGGCGAAGTGTTTGACCTGCCACAGGGGCCAGCGCACATCTCCGGCAGCATCGGCGTGGCCCTGTTCCCCCTGCACGCTCACACGGTAGAGACCCTCACGCAGTATGCCGACATGGCCATGTACAGCGCCAAGCGGGCGGGGAAAAACCAGGTGCAGGTGTGGAGCCCGGCTTGCGACAAGCCGCTGACGTGCTGAGTTTGGGGGGCTTCAGCAACGCATCCGGAACTGCTGGTCGCGCGACTGCTTGCGGTCGGTGGCGATCTGGTCCATATGGGACGCGTTCCCCCCGGCGCGGGCCAGTTGGTCCAGGTAGCGGATGCGCGCGTCCAGGGCGGTGCACTGGGATGCCTTGCTCGGCGTGTAGGACTCGATGCGGGTGGTTGGCTCGGGTGGGGCTGCCAGCGCTGCACTTTTCGCGCGTTGGTTTTGGGCCATTTGCACCTGCTGGTCAAACGGCATCCCCGAGGGCACGGATTCCATGCGCTCGACCAGGGCACTGCGCTGGCTGCAATGCTCCTGCGCCCAGAACTGCCCACCACCGTAGCCTTGGCACAGGTATAGCGTTGTGGTGCCCGCAGCGCCGCCCTGCGCGCTCAGCGCTGGCGAGGTGTCTACAGACCGACCACCCGCGCAGGGTGCGCTGCTGTAGGTGTTGCCACAGCGGTAGACCTGGGCGTGCAGGGTGGTTGACAGTGCCAGGAGGGCGAGGGCGGTGAAGATGCGCATGGGCCTTGCATGGTACATGCGGTGTGCTCCCTTTGACGCTGTTGGTGCGTACACCGTTCGCCCCAATGATTTAAGCGAAAAATGCCCCCACCGCCCATTCCATAAGCGTGAGCAGCTATTTATCCAATAGCAAACCTGCCAGCCACCCCACCTACTTCACCAGCGGCCGCACGGTGGTGAATCCACCATCCACCGCAATCACCTGCCCCGTAATCCGTGCCGCGCCGTCGCTCAGCAGCCAGGCCATGGCATCCGCTACCTGCACAGCGGTTTGCACGCCGCCCAGCGGATATTGCTTGCCCGCGCCTTCGCGCATCGCGTCCATGCGCAGCATGCTGGCGGTCATGGGGGTGTCGGTCATGCCGGGGGCCACTACGTTGACGCGCAGGCCTAGCGGGGCGTATGTGGCTGCTGCGCTGCGGGCCAGGGCTTCGATGCCGCCTTTGGCGGCGGCGATGGCT